>NZ_JBEOSB010000001.1:0-15369 GCF_040302705.1 Streptomyces sp. NPDC097640 | reverse complement strand
TCCTTCCGGTACTTCTCCTCCTTCGCCTCCTGCTCCTTGCGGTACTTCTCCGCCTTCTCCTCCGCCTCCTTCTTCTCCTTGTCGGCCTTGTCCTTCTCGTAATCCTGGGACAGGCTGTCGCCGCTCGAGGTCTTGATGGTGCCGACGTCGAAGACCGATGGGCTCCACGCGTCGTGCACCGCCCGCAGCGCGAGGTCGGCGTTGTCGACCAGGTTTTCCTTGACGGATTTCTTCCACCGCTCGATCGCCGCTGCGCCGACCGCCTTCCAGGTGTCCAGACTGTTCAGCGGGCCGTAGTTCTTGCCATTTTTATCGACGGCATCCTGGCGGAAATTACCGGTGGCGTGATAGGTGGTTCTCGTTTCACCTCTGGCAGCGGTATGCACTTTGTAGGTGATGTTCGTGATGTTGGTGTCCCATACGTGGTCCACGATCTCCGACAGCAGGTCGGAGACGAAGCTCAGCGGGTTACCATCCTTTATTTCCCAGCGGGCCCAGTGCTGCTGGAGCTTCCGGGCCTCTTTCTGGAACACCGAACCTGCGATCCGGATGGCGTCACCCGGTACGGAGAACATCGCACCCTTGCGCAGGTCATCCGCATAGTCCTCGTACCGCTTGCCCAGCGTGTGGATGAGATCCCAGAAGACGCCGGCGGCCGTGCCCTTCCATGCGTCGTTCTCCTCCATCCCGACCCGCTTGTGCCATTCCTCCAGTACCGCCTGGCGGTCGGCGTAGAACTGAGCGACACGGTCGAAGGCGCCGGCCGCCCTGGCGAACGATGCGAGATCGACGACCCGTTCGGCGGGCACGTCGAGTCCGTTCCACTCGAAGCCACGCGTACCACCGTCGTTGTCGAGCAGGGCCTCAAGGGCCCGGCCCGTTCCGTAGGAGTACTGCGTATGCGGGCCGGTGTCCCACGTGGTCCCTTCATCCGACTTCTTGAAGTCGTTGTCGTACTTGGCCTTGTTCTCGCCCCCCTCGTACACACCGCCGGTCGGCCTGTCCTTTCCGTTGTGGTTGCCCAAGAGCGTGAACCGGGCTTTGTAATAGGTGACTTGGTCTCCCGCCGCATCTTTGCCGGACTCCTCCTCGTTCCCCGTCTTGTAGAAGGGGATCACGAAGTCCGTGTTGTTCACGCCGCGACCCGCGTTATCGACACGCCACTGAAGATCATCCACATCGACATAGGTGACGCGGCTCTGCTTGGTGAGTTCCACCTTCATCAGCGGGATGTCATCGTTGCCGACCCACTCGGTGAACAGCTTGTCGATGTGTGGCGCGTCGTAACCGGTGAAGTAATAGACCGCCTGCTGCCAGCGATCACTGTCCTCGGAAAACGACACGGCGGCGCCTCCATCGGGCGGGGGAACAAGGGAGATGTGGGGTACTGCGGTGCTCAGCCAGGACGGCTAGAGCTCACTCGCTGTCATTGCTCTTCACTGTCATGACATTCCTAGTCGTCCTTGCCATCGCCCCCGCCAGAGCCCGACAGGTCGTCGTCCACATCTTCGATGTGGTCGAGGAACTTCTCGCCGTCGATCTTGGCCAGGTTGTCGTCCTGCGTCTTCAGCAACGTATTGACGGTGTCCCGCAGATTGTCTTCGATGTCGTCGAAGAGCGTCTGCTGATCCTCGATCATCTCCACGATCTGGTCGATGAGTTTCACCAGGCTCTTGTGCAGGTGCGACCCGTTGGTCAGCGTCTCCTCTTCGGTCATGGAACCGATCGTGAGGGGCAGCTTCGTCCCCGAGGGGACGTTCGCACCCTTCCAGCCGTGCGGATTCTCCGACTTCAGGCTGAGCAGCGCGGGAATATCCCCCTTGTCCTTGAGGATCTTTTTCAGCTCCGCCTGGAAGTCATGTACATCGACATTGATGAAGTTCTCCATCCACTTCTTGTTCAGCTGAATCTGCTCGGCCATCTCACTGCCCCTTCTCGTCGACCGCTGCTCTCCGTGGATGTCCTACGCCGAAACGGGCGACCGCCCACGTGTTCCAGAGCCGCAGACAGTCGCCCGTACCGCACCGCGTGCCTCAGCGGCCGATCTTCACGTTCTCCCAGCCTTGCGTGAGGTTACGCTGGTTGGTCCGGTAGTTGTCGCCGATCTCGTTCAGCAGCGTCGCATGGCTCGCGAGGAGCTGCTTCATCTTCTCGACGGCCTCATGCCATTTCTGCTGCTTTTTGACGTAGACCTCCTGGTCGTCACCCTCCCAACTGCTGATGAGCTTCTGCATGTCCTCTTCGTACTGGGCGAGAGCCTTTTCTATCTGCTGAGTCTGAAGACGCATGTCCTCAGCCGCGTTGTCGGTATGCGTGAACTGGACGTAGATCTGCCCGTCGGAGAAGTCGGTTGACACAGCAGGTGCCTCTCTTCGCTTCGGAGGGTTGAGGGAATGCGGAACGGGACCGGGTGTCCGTCACCCGGGGTTTCGCTCAGCCGTGCAACGCGTCGAAAATCGACTGCGACTGCGAGTACTGCTGGTCAACGGCGTCGTTCTGCGAACCCTGCGTCAGGTTGTTCTGCCGGAGCGTCTCGTTCAGCTGGTCGATGACGTCCCTGAGGTTCGTCGAGATGACCTCGGCCTGGTCGTCCCACTGCTGTAGCAGGTCCTGGTACTTCTTGCCGTCACTGCCTCCGTAGGCGCTGCCCACGTTGAACTTCGTGTTCTCGACGTCCTGGCGGCTGAACTGGATGTTACTGAACGTCTGTTCCGTGGCGGAGATTCCGTTGCGGGTTGCGCTCTCTTCTGACCTCGTCAGTCCTGACATGCGATGCCCCTTCGGCTGTTATCCGCCACCAGGCAGGGTGCGCTGGCGGCCTGTCATTTCTCTGTTCCACACCGCGGCGCCGAGGATTTACTCCGCCCCTCGCTCGCCGCCTGTGGAGTCAAATCCGGGCCCGTCGGCAGCATGGCCAGCAGTGACGACGGAAGGGCCTGTGCCTCGCCCTCGCTGTATCCCAGCGCCTTCAGGGAATCGGCCGCGGGCAGCCGGTATTTCATTCCGGTGTCCGTCACCAGGTAAAGCGTGTTGCCGACCTCGCCGCCGCCCGCGCCCAGCACATGCACCAGCGCGCCTCCGCCCGGCCGCACCGTGATCCGGTTGACCGTCACACACGCCGGGACCAGCCCCTCCGGCGGGGCCTGCGCGGTCGGGCCGAGATCCACGTCGCGGATCAGGGCCACACTGACCCGCGTACCGTCGCCCCCGGACTCCACCCCGACGCACGGTGTCTGTCCGGCGCCGAGGTCCACCGGCTCCGGCGGGGTCTGCGGCTGCCGCTTCCCCGTCTCCACCTCCGTCGTGTCCGGGGCCAGATGGCCGCTCAGTGCGTCGGCGCCCAGGCTCGCGGGCGACACCGCCCCGCCCGCGTACGCCTTCTGCCGGGTGTCCGGATCGCCGAGGAGCAGCGCCGCGCCGGTGGCGGTCAGCGGGGCGAGACCCTCCTTGCGCAGCAGGTAGTAGCGGGCGGTGCCGCCCGGCGCGGCGACCTTGAAGACCTGGCCGACCCGGGTCTTGAGCCCGCCCAGTGCCGGCCCCTGCCCGCCCCGGCCCGGCACGTCGACCGGGGCCAGGTCCGGTCCTGTGGGCAGGGAGTTGAGGAACGCGGCCGAGACCGGCACCGGCTTGGTGGAGCCGTAGCCGAGCGCCTCGGCGGCGTTGGCCTTCTGGTCGAGCCGCAGCCTGCGGCCCTGCCACACCAGGTAGTCGTCCTTGTCGGGTCCGCTCACCAGCAGCCCCTGCCCGGACTTCAGCCCCGCGCCGTCGGCCTTGGCGCCCACGGCCACCGTGGTGCCGGTCGCTCCGCTGGTGTTGCCGGAGCACACCTGCCACGGGTCGGCGGTCAGGTTGTCGTTGCCCGGCGGCTCGTCGGGGGCGCCGCTGATGCCGACCGGCGAGCCGTGCGGGGTGCCGCGCAGCGACTTGCTCCCAATGGTCATGACCTTCATCTGGTCACCCGCGAGCAGCCGCGCCGAGGTGTGGTTGCGCACCGGGCGCAGCCGTCCGCCCAGGTACAGGTAGCGGGTGCCGGTCTCCTTGTTGATGACCAGCGTGCCCGGGTCCCGCCAGGAACTCTTCGTGCCGGGGCTGAGCAGGCCGAAGACGAACGCTCCGGCGCAGAGCAGGATCCCGATGAGGACGCTGATGGTCACGGCCCGGTTGGTCCTGCCCTGGGGGCTCTCCGGGGCGTCGGGATCCGCGCGCAGCATGGCGGACGTCAGCCGCCCCATGACGAACATGTGCGCCTGGACCTGATCCCGCTTCGTCTGCATCGGTCACTCCCTTCCGTCTCGGTCCGTCCCGCTCACGCCATCAGCCCGCGCAGGGCGCTGTAGACGCCGAGCGCCCACAGGACCAGGGGCAGCAGGCTGAGCGCCATCAGGTAGTGCAGGATCTCGGCCGCCCGTCCCCAGTACGGGACGAGGCGCCGCCCCGGTACCGTCCAGGAGACGATGGCGATGACCGCCGTGAGGCCGAGCAGTCCGGCGGCCACCAGCGGCCGGCGGTCCGGCGCGTACGACTCCGCGCCGACGAGGATCAGCAGGAGCAGCCCGCCCACGCCGGGGAGGGTCAGCGAGAGCCGCTGCCAGGTGTTGCCCAGACCCCGCGCGTGCAGCATCAGCAGCAGCGACAGCACCACCACCGTGAGCACGGAGGGGAGGTTGGCGTACCAGGCGAGCACCGCGAGGCAGGCGGCGCAGGTGGCGCCGACCGCCCCGTACAGCGAACTCATCCAGCCGTCCGCGAGCGCGGTGCGGCCGATGACCGCCGCGGTCGGGTGCGGTTCGATGCCCTCCTGGAGTTGCTGGGCGTTGGTCGGCAGCGGTGGCACCTTCAGCCCCGACATCCGGAAGGACAGCGAGGGGACGAACGCGCCGAGCACCACCGCCGCCAGGGCAATGATCCCGGCGACATGGTGCGGCGCCAGGTCCGCGGTGATCATGAGGGTCCCGGTGATCGCGCCGAACGCCGCGACCACGCCGGTGCCGAGGAAGAGCGCGGCGTACGCGGCCACCGCGGCGAGCACGACGATCGCGCCGCCCGCGCCCGCCACGCAGGACGCCAACAGCCGCGAGCCCAGGACCTCGTTGGCGTGTGCGCCGGTGACGTCGCCGCCGGGCAGCAGCCATCCGGCGAACGCCAGGTAGGGCGCGGCCATGAAGCCGAGCGTGGCGCCCGCTCCGGCGTCGCCGACCGCGCGGCTCGCCGACCCCGCGCCCGCGATCAGCAGCAGTCCGGCCACGGCGGCGCACAGGGCGCGCACCCCCGCCGAGCCGCCGGGCAGGGCGAGCACCACCAGCCCGCCGGTGAGCGCGGTCACCGCGAGGCCGAGCAGCAGCCGCCGGCTCGCCTCGGGGGTCCAACCGTAGGGGCGGGACCGCATGGTGTCGGAGATGCCGGCCACGAGGTCGTCGAGGTGGGCCTCGGGCAGCGCCTCGGTGCGCGGCCGGAGGTACAGCGTTTCGCCGTCGCGCAGATCGTACGAGTCGAGGGTGCGCTCCTCGTCCATCGGCCCGGCGCCGAGGCGTTGCAGCACCCAGCCGCCGTGGTCGATGCCGGCCTCGTCGAGGTCCTCGCCGCCGTAGCCGAGGACTGCGGGCAGCAAGTCCGCCACGGGGACGTCGGAGGGCACCGCCAGGTCGACGCTCTTGGCGGGCGCGCGGACGGTCAGCCGGCACAGGTCGGCAACCTGGGTGTCAGTCATCTGGCCGACTCACGCTCCTCCGGGGGTATTCCGCCGAAAGAAATCGTGTCGCGAAACGACAGAATGACACAGAAACTCCGGCCGGAAGCTGTCTCGGTGGCGAAACGGGGTGGACCTGTATTTCGGTAGGCCATGGCTCCGTCCGCACACCTGGGTAATGCACTTACCTTGCGGCAAAGTACACACGTTCCATGGCGTGCACAAGTAAAGAGACCAAAGGACAGCGTGTCACTAAGTGACAGAATGTCACTGGAGTTCATTGACGCAATGGAACTGAAACTCCGGGCGTAAGCTCTCGCGGTGGCGGAAAAGGCTGGACCTGCATTTCAATAGGGCATGGTTTTCATCCGCACACCGCCCGTAAGGAGACCGTTCGTTGAGTGTGGTCCTGTTCCGCAGGCCGGCCCGTCGCCGCGGCCCGGACATGCCCGAGGGCGAGCTGAACCTCCAGGAGCCGCCCACGCTGCCCGAGGTGGTGCCCGACAGCTCTGCCGTGTGGACGTATCTGCCCATGGCGCTGATGTCGGTGTCGATGATGCTGATGTTCATGCGGCCGGGCATGAGCCGGGCGTCCGGAAGCCACTTCATGTACCTGGCCGTCGGCATGATGGTGCTGGCGTCCGCCGCCATGATGCTCGGCCAGATGATGCGCAAGATCAGTGAGCGCAAGCAGCGCCTGAAGGGCGAGCGCCGCGACTACCTGCGCTATCTCACGCAGATCCGGCGCAAGGTGCGCACCGCGGTGGCCGACCAGAAGAAGGCGCTGGCCTGGCGCCACCCGGATCCCGTGGCCCTGTGGGCGCTGGTGGGCACCACCCGGCTGTGGGAACGCCGCCCGCAGGACGAGGACTTCGGCGAGGTCCGGGTGGCCGTCGGCGAGCAGAAGCTCGGCCTGCGGCTGACGCCGAAGGCCACCACGCCGGTGGAGGACCTGGAGCCGCTGGCCGCGCACGCCCTGCGCAGCTTCATCCGGGCGTACTCCACCGTGCCCGACCAGCCCATCGCCATCTACCTGCGGGCCTGGGCGCGGGTGCTGTTCCGCGGCGACGAGGAGCGGATACGCTCCGTCGCCCGCGCCATGATCGCCCAGTTGGTGACCTTCCACGCGCCCGACGACATCTGGGTGGCGCTGTGCGTGTCCGACGAGCGGCGGGCGGACTGGGAATGGGTGAAGTGGCTGCCGCACAACCTCCACCCCCAGGAGAGCGACGGAGCGGGCCCGGCCCGCATGTGCGTCTCGGCCTTCAACGAGCTGGAGGACCTGCTCGGGCCTGAGTTCCTGGAGCGGCCGGCCTTCGACCCGGACGCGGCGGCCGGGCGCGAGGAGCCGTTCACCGTGATCGTGGTGGACGGCGGGAGCGTCCCCGGCGGACACCGGCTGGACGGGCCGGGCTTCCGTAACGCCGTCGTGCTGGACCTGAGCGGCGCGCTGTCCTGGCGGCCCGGCCGGGTCACGCTCCGCTTCGAGGTGTCCGGGCAGGACTTCACGCTGGTCCGTACCGACCGGGAGCGCAAGGAGCAGCCCACGCGACTCGGCCGCCCCGACCGGTTCGGGCCGAGGGGCGCCACCGCGCTGGCCAAGCGGATCGCCCCGTATCGGATGGGCATGGGCAGCGAGGTCGCCGAACCGCTGGCGGCGAACGTGGAGTTGACCACCCTGCTGGGGATCGGCGACCTGCGCCGGCACGACCCGGCCACGCTGTGGCAGCGCAACACCGGCTCCGCCCGGCTGCGGGTGCCGATCGCGGTGTGCGCCGACGGCACCCCGCTGGAGCTGGACATCAAGGAGTCCGCCCAGGGTGGCACGGGGCCGCACGGCATACTGATCGGCGCCACCGGCTCCGGCAAGAGCGAGCTGCTGCGCACCCTGGTGCTGGCGCTCGCGCTGACCAACTCCTCCGAAACGCTCAATTTCGTCCTGGTCGACTTCAAGGGCGGCGCCACCTTCCTCGGCCTGGACGAGCTGCCGCACACCTCGGCGGTGATCACCAACCTGGCGGGCGAGGCGGCGCTGGTCTCCCGGATGCAGGACGCCCTGCACGGCGAGCTGATGCGGCGGCAGGAGCTGCTGCGGGCGGCGGGCAACTACACCTCCGCGCTGGACTACGAGAAGGCGCGGGCGTCCGGCACCCCGCTGACACCGCTGCCCAGCCTGTTCGTCGTCGTCGACGAGTTCAGCGAGCTGCTCGCGGCACACCGCGAGTTCATGGACCTGTTCGTGATGATCGGGCGGCTCGGGCGGAGCCTGGGCGTGCATCTGCTGCTCGCCTCGCAGCGGCTCGACGAGGGCCGGATGCACCAGCTGGAGAGCCATCTGTCGTACCGCATCGGGCTGCGCACGTTCTCCGCCATGGAGAGCCGCGGCGTGCTCGGCGTGCCCGACGCCTACCAGCTGCCGCCGCGGCCCGGCAGCGGCTATCTGAAGTCCGGTGTGGAGGCGCTGACCCGGTTCCGCGCGGCGTACGTCTCCGGCCCGTACCAGGAGCGGCGGGCC
The DNA here is from genome assembly GCF_040302705.1 of Streptomyces sp. NPDC097640. NCBI lineage: Bacteria > Bacillati > Actinomycetota > Actinomycetes > Kitasatosporales > Streptomycetaceae > Streptomyces > Streptomyces sp. NPDC097640. The sequence continues at coordinate 7,168 of NZ_JBEOSB010000001.1, read as the reverse complement.
GGCGCGAACCAGGCCCGGGTGGCCAGCCAGACCATGCCGTGGACCTCCGGTTACGTGGTGCCGCGCCAGCTGCCCGACGTGCCCGAGCCGGAGCCCGAGGCGGAGTTCGAGGAGACGGGGGACACGCTGCTGTCCGTCGCGGTGGATCGGCTGCTCACCGCGGGGCCGCCGGCCCACCAGGTGTGGCTGCCGCCGCTGGACCTGCCCGCGACCCTCGACCAGGTGCTGCCGCCGCTCACCCCCGACCCCGACCTGGGGCTGACCACCGTCGGCTGGCCGGGGCGGGGGCGGCTGACCGTCCCGATCGCCATCGTGGACAAGCCCTTCGAGCAGCTGCGCGACCTGCTGACGATCGACCTGTCGGGCGTCGGCGGGCACATGGCCATCGCGGGCGGCCCGCAGAGCGGCAAGTCCACCCTGGTGCGCACTCTCCTCACCGCGCTCGCGCTCACCCACACCCCGCGCGAGGTGTCGTTCTTCTGCCTGGACTTCGGCGGCGGCTCGCTGGCGGGCCTGGCGGAGCTGCCGCACACGGCCGGGGTGGCGGCGCGGCTGGACACCGAGCGGGTGGGCCGGACGATCGCGGAGGTCAACTCGCTGCTGGCCGCGCGCGAGCGGTACTTCCTCGATCACGGCATCGACTCCATGGCCACCTTCCGGCGCCGCCGGGCCGCCGGGGAGTTCGCGGACCAGCCCTACGGGGACGTGTTCCTGGTCATCGACGGCTGGTCGACGGTGCGGCAGGACTTCGACCAGCACATCCAGACGTTCAACTCGATGGCCGCCCGCGGCCTCAACTACGGCATCCACCTGATCGTCACCACCGCCCGCTGGGTGGAGCTGTCCGCGGGCGTGCGCGACCAGGCCGGCACCCATCTGGAGCTGCGGATGGGCGACGCGATGGACTCCGAGATCAACAGCCGCCGCGCGGCCACCGTGCCGCGGCTGCCCGGCCGCGGTCTGACCCGGGACGGCATGCTGCACTACCTCTCCGCGCTGCCCCGCATCGACGGCGTGGAGAGCGCGGAGGACCTCGCGGACGGGGTCGCCGGACTGGTCGCGGCGGTCAAGGAGAGCTGGCCGGGGCCGCGGACCCCGCAGGTGCGGATGTTGCCGACCAGGCTGCCGGTCTCCCAGCTCCCGCCGCCCGAGGGCGACCTGCGGATGCCGATCGGCCTGGAGGAGAACGAACTGTCGACGGTGTGGCACGACTTCAGCGAGACCCCGCACATGGTCGTCGTCGGCGACACCGAGAGCGGCAAGACCAACATGCTGCGGCTGACGGCCAAGGCGATCATGGAACGGTACACGCCCGCCGAGGCGCGGATCATGGTCGTGGACTACCGCCGCACCCTGGTGGAGGCCATCCCCGACGAGTACCGCCTCGGCCACGCGGTCTCCATCGACGCGCTGCGCGACATGATCGGCGGGGCGGCCCCGGCGGTCAAGGAGCGGGTGCCGGGCCCGGACATCACGCCGGCCCGGATGAAGCTGTGCGACTGGTGGACTGGCCCGCGGCTGTTCATCCTGGTCGACGACTACGACATGGTGGGCGGCGACTCGATGAACGCGCCGTTCGACCCGCTGCTGGCGCACCTCGCGCTCGGCTACGAGGTCGGGCTGCACCTGGTCGTGGCCCGCGCCGCGGCGGGCGCCTCGCGCGGCCTCAACGACCGCCTGCTGCGGCGGATGCTGGAGGTCAACACCCCCAGTCTGCTGCTGTCCTGCCCGCCGGCGGAGGGATATCTCTTCGGCAGTATCAAGGGCCGGGTGCTGGCGCCGGGGCGGGCCACGCGTATCGCCCGGCAGAAGACGACGCGGGTGCAGACTGCGCTCGTGGACGACGGGCCGGCGCAATGACGCGCCGGCGCGGGAAAACGGCCCGGTCCCCCCGGGGATATTCACCTTCCCGCAAGGTCGCGGACACCCGCCCGGAATATAAGGGCGGGGCGGCTGCCCGAATTACTCCGGAGGCTGACCGAATTCCTTTGCGGGACTGCCCGGAAAAGAGTCGGCGACGCGTCGGCGATTACCGGAAAGAGCGCGGTGGGCCGTCCATGCGGGCGGGGTGGTTGCCCATATCGGTGAAGAGGCTGCCCGCATGGGGAGTGAGTTGCCACCCGAAACGGGCTGGAATTCCGGCGGAACGGGCAGAGGGCCCGCACGGCCCCGTCGGGCCGTGCGGGCAGCGGTCCTCAGGAAGCCCCGGTCCCCGCGGGCTCCGTGGGCGTCGTGGGCGCTATGGCCTCCGTGGGCTGCCGGTCCCGCGCGTCCCCCGGGCGCCAGCGCCGGGCCCGGCCGCGGGGGATCACCACGGCCCCGGCGGCCACCAGCAGCAGCAGGCCGCCGCCCGCGCCCGCGATGATCACGGCGCGATGGCGCGGCTCGGGCGAGGCGGCCGGGGGGACATGGGCAGCCGCCGGCTTCGGGGGGGCGCCCTGCTGGTCGGTGAGCAGCGAGCTCACCGACGCGTACGGGTCCACCCGTGGTGTGTCCGACGGATACGCGGCCACCGTGAGCTGCCGTGCGACCTCGGCCGCGGACATCTCCGGGTACCGGGCCCGTACCAGCGCCGCCGCGCCCGCGACGTGCGCCGCGGCGAGCGAGGAGCCCGAACCGATGTAGTGGCCCGAGCCCTTGGGTCCGACGCTGACCACCGCGTCACCCGGCGCCGCCAGGTCCGCGCCGTCCAGCGCGGGCGCGCTGTCGGGGCGCTTGCCGTCCGGGCCGTAGTCGATGACCGAGAGCACGCCGGGCGCGGACGCGGGCCAGTACCAGGGCGCGGGCTCGACCGTCTGGCCCGTGTTCCGGTCCCTGGGGAGGAAGTCCGGGCCGACCGGCGCCACCACCAGCGCGTCGCGCTCGGCCGCGTATGCCGCGGCCTTGGTCAGCTCGGCCTTCCCCGTCGCCAGCACCCGCCCGACGTAGATGACGTCGGCGCCCTTGTCGGCCGCGGTGCGGATGCCCGCCGCGAGGGTCGCGGCGGTGGTCTCGCCGCGCGGCTGCGTCCCGCGCACCGCCAGGATCCGCGCCCCGGGCGCGACCCCCGCCACGCCGACGCCCTTGACGGGTGCCGCCGCGATCAGGCCCGCGGCGAAGCTGCCGTGGCCCACGCAGTCCTCGCCCGCGTCGCCGACCGCGGTGACCCGGCCGGACAGCGCCGGGATGTCCGTACCGACGCCGGAGTCGACCACGGCCACGGTCACCCCGGCGCCCTGGGACAGCTCCCAGGCCCGGCCGAGCCCGAGCGTGGACCGCGACCAGGTCGCGTCCTCGGCCTTCCTGGTGGACGCCTTCGCACACGGGACGTCCGACGCCAACACGGCGACGACGGGGGGAAGTTCCACCGAGCCCGAGCCGGTGTCCGCGGCGGCGGGGGTGGCCGCGGTGGCGAGCGGAGCGGTGGCCAGCGCGGCGGCGGCGACCACCCGCGCCACCGGATGACGATGAGAGAGAGCACGTCGCATGGCGCGCATGTTACGCGGCCCAGGGAGGAACCACCGCAAGGTGGTCGATTTACCCATATAAAGTTCTTCAACTCGATAGTTCCGTTTACCTGGATGGCTCGTTCTGTCTGGCCGGGAAGTCGGCCCAGGCACCACAACAAGGAGGTCCCTGCGTGTCACGGCAGTTGCTCACGGTCGGCCCGGACCAGACGGAGAACTTCCGGACGATCGGCGAGGCCCTGGCGAAGGCGCGCACGGGAGCGGTCATCCGCGTCAAGCCCGGCCGCTACCGCGAGAACCTCACGGTCAGGACCCGGCTGACCCTTGTTGCAGACGGTGATCGCGGCAGCGTGGAGATCTGCCCGCCGCGCGGCACCGCCGTGGTGCTCGTCGCGGACGCCGTGATGCTCACCGACCTGACGCTGCGCGGCGGCAGCGAGGACCTGCCGGTGGTGGACGCGCCGCGCGGCCAGGTCGCCATGGACGGCTGCACCGTCGTCGGCTCCGGCTGGACGGCGCTCCTCGCCCGCGAGAGCGGCTCGCTGGCCTTGCGCGGCTGCCGGATCTCCAACCCCGAGGGCGCGGGCGTCGTGGACACCGCGACCACCGGCAGCATCATCGACGACTGCCTGATCGAGCACCTGGGCACCTCCGCCGTCGTCCTCAGCGAGCAGGCCCGCACCACCGTGCGCGGCTGCCGGATGCGCGACGCCAAGGGCAATGGCCTGCTCGCCAACGGCGAGGCGCAGGGCCGGGTCGAGGACTGCGACATCTCCGGCACCGAGAAGCCCGCCATCGCCCTGGAGGGCCGGTGCGCCACGCACGTGGCGCGCACCCACGTGCACGACACCTCCGTCGGCGTCTACGTCACCAGCGCCGCCCGGCCGGTGCTGGAGGAGGTCACCGTCAGCGACACCACAGGACCCGGCATCGTGCTCGCCCAGGGCGCCGACCCGGAGCTGCTGCGCTGCGGCACCGCGCGCACCAAGGGCAACGGCCTTGCGGTCACGGAGCGTTCCCGGGGCACGTTCCAGGACTGCGCGTTCGACGCCGCGGCCTCCTCCGCGATCCGCGTCGTCGGCTCCAGCGCCCCGCTGCTCTCCGACACCACCGTGCGCGACTGTGCCGACGTGACGGCGGCCGTCCTGCTGTCCGAGGACGCCTCGGCCGAGTTCGACCGTCTGGAGGTGGTGGACGCGGCCGGCGTCGCCGTCTCCATCCGCACCGGGGCCAACCCCCTGCTGCGCAACGCCCGTCTCCTCGCGCCCGGCGGCCACGGCGTGGAGGTCGTCGAGGACGGCCGCGGGCGCCTGGAGGACTGTACGGTCGAGCGCTCCGGAGGGGCGGGCATCCGCGCCGCGGGCGGCGGCGCCCCCGAGATCACCGGCACCGTGCTGCGCTCGACGGCCCAGGCCGCCGTCTGGGTCGGCACAGGGGGCCGGTCCACCGTGCGGGACTGCCAGATCCACGCGGGCACCGCCGCGGGGCTCCACGTGGAGAGCGGCGCCGAACTCTCCGCCACCCGCGCCCAGGTGACCGAGGCCGGGGCGCACGGCGTGCTCGTCGCCAACGGGGGCCGGGCCACGCTCGAGGCCTGCCAGATCAGCGGCAGCGTCGGCGACGGCATCCGCGTCGACAGCTCCGAGCAGGTCACCCTCACCGACTGCGCCGTGCGCGACAACCGCGGCGCGGGCCTGAAGCAGACCCGCGCGACCGAGCGCCTCACCGTCCAGGGCCTGAACAGCAGCGGGAACGCCACTCCCGACGCCTGGGGCGAGACCGCCGGGGACCTGGCCCAGGAGGGCAAGGCCGCCGCCGGCCCCGGCGAGAAGAAGCCCGAAGGCCCGCTGGCGGAGCTGGAGTCGCTGATCGGCCTCGCCGACGTCAAGCACCAGGTGCGCACCCTGGTCAACCTCAACCAGCTCGCGCAGCGCCGGGCCAGCCTCGGCATGCCCGTCCCGCCGATGAGCCGGCACCTGGTCTTCTCCGGCCCGCCCGGCACCGGCAAGACCACCGTGGCCCGGCTCTACGGCGGCATCCTCGCCGAACTCGGCGTGCTGCGCTCCGGGCATCTGGTGGAGGTCTCCCGCGCCGATCTGGTCGCCCAGGTCATCGGCGGTACGGCCATCAAGACCACCGACGCTTTCAACGAGGCGCTCGGCGGCGTGCTGTTCATCGACGAGGCCTACACGCTGCTGTCCGACGGCAAGGGCTCCGGCGCCGACTTCGGCAAGGAGGCCATCGACACGCTGCTGAAGCTGATGGAGGACCACCGCGACGAGGTCGTCGTCATCGCCGCCGGATACACCGACGAGATGGGCTCGTTCCTCGCCTCCAACCCGGGCATGGCCTCCCGCTTCACCCGCACCATCGACTTCGCCAACTACTCGGTGGAGGAACTGGTGACCATCACCGAGAGCATGTGCGCGGCGCACCGCTACGAGCTGGCCCCGAACACCCTGGACGCTCTCGCCCGACACTACGAGCGGATACCGCGCGACGCCACGTTCGGGAACGGCCGCGCGGCCCGCCAGGTCTTCGAGGAGATGGTCGACCGGCAGGCGTTCCGGCTCGGCTCCATGGCCAACCCCGCCGAGGCCGACCTCTCCCTGCTGCTGCCCGAGGACATCGCGGACGAGTCGGCGGCCGCGGCGGGCGCGGGCGGCGGCCGCAGCTCCGAGGAACTGCTCGCCGACCTCGACGCCATGATCGGCCTGGAGGCCGTCAAGGGCGAGGTCACCGACCTGGTCAATCTGCTGTCGGCCACCAGGCAGCGGCAGGCCGCGGGCCTTCCCACCCCGAAAATCAGCCACCACCTGGTCTTCTCCGGCCCGCCCGGCACCGGCAAGACCACCGTGGCCCGGCTCTACGCCGACCTGCTGCTCTCCCTGGGCGTGCTGGCCACCGGCCAGCTGGTGGAGGTGGCCCGCGCCGACCTGGTCGGCCGCTACGTGGGCCACACCGCGCAGCTCACCAAGGAGGTCTTCGAACGCGCCCTGGGCGGCGTGCTGTTCATCGACGAGGCGTACACCCTCACCCCCGAGGGCGCCGGCTCCGACTTCGGCCGCGAGGCCGTCGACACGCTGCTGAAGCTGATGGAGGATCACCGTGACGAGGTCGTCGTCATCGTCGCGGGCTACACCGAGGAGATGGCTCGCTTCCTCGCCTCCAACCCGGGCCTGGCCTCGCGCTTCTCCCGCTCGGTGAACTTCGAGCACTACTCGACGGACGAACTGGTCGAGATCATGAGCCGCCACGCCACGGCCTCCGGCTACGACTGCGCACCCGAGACCGTCGAGGCGCTGCTCCAGTACGTGGCCGGACTGCCGCGCGACCGCTCGTTCGGCAACGCCCGTACGGCCCGCCAGATCCTGGAGGCGATGATGACGCGGCAGGCCCGGCGGATCGGCCCGATGGCCGCACCAGGCCTGGACGACCTGCGGCTGCTGCTGCCGGAAGACCTCCCGACGGACACGCGGCAACCGGCGGGCTGACGGAAGGGGCCGTCAGGCGATGGGGTCGCCGACGGCCCCGCCGGTGGCCGCGCGGATCGCCTGGGCGAACCGCCGGGCGGCGGCCTTCACCTCCGTCAGCTCCGTGGTGTCGGCGCCGGGGCCGGGGGCGGCCCCCGCGCCCGCGGGGGTGGGGCCGGCCGACGGCGCGGCCCACCCCCCCCCCCCCCCGCCCCCGGCAGAAAGGTAAAGCACCCGACAGAAAAACAA